>NZ_JBVPRP010000001.1:6650000-6696769 GCF_056280365.1 Mesorhizobium sp. USDA 4413 | reverse complement strand
AAAGCCAAATCCTGTCCCCGCAACCACTTTCACCATAAATCAATAACCGTCCTGGTCTAACCGGGGCGGTTTTTTGCGCCGGGCTGGCACGCAATGCCCTGCGGCGCCCATGCCTGGGCCGAGCGCTACGATCGCGGCTCCGAAGACATTTTCGCGCTTCAAGACGAGATCGCGCTGGCAGTGCTGGGCGCGATTGCGTCGAGCGTGCGGAAGGCCGAGATCGAACGCGTCAGGCGCAAGCGCCCCGACAGTCTCGATGCCTATGATCCGTGCTGCAGGCCCAGCCTGATGTCGATTCCGGCATGCCGGGAGGCGGCCCTTGTTCATGGACAGGATGACGCGCTCGCCCTGACATGGGCGGGCTTTTTCATCGGGATGGATGCGCAGGATCGCGCCGCCGCGTTCGCAGCATTGGAAGCCGCCCTCGCCATCAGCCGTCATCGGCGCTGACCTACATCCCTGGCAGCGTCATGCTCGGATGGAGCGGCGAAGCAGAGCGCGCGATAGAGTGGAGCGAACTGGGCATCGGGCTAAGCCCGTTCGATTCCTGGGCCTGGGCCGCATTTGATGCGCAAGCAATGAGTCATTTGCTGCGCGGCCGTTACGAAGAGGCTTGCCGTGCGGCCTACAAGTCCGTCCAAGCCAATCCGGCGCATAGCATCACTTATGAGCACGAGGCAGGGCGCCCGCCTCGTGGAGGAATGGGTTGTGGGCGATTGGCTTAGACCGAGGAGTATGGCACGCATTCGCTGGCGTGCCGATGTCGCGTCCGGCGGCCAGGGGCTCGTCATCGGCCGTAGTGACCGCGAATGATGGCGAATGCGCGAGTTCAGCCAGGCGCAGCGCCAAGGCGCCGTAGCGAGCCCGCAAAGGCGCTGGCGGGGTTCTCAGAGCAGCAGCGATGTCATCGAAGATCGCTTCAATGCCTGAATAATTGAGACTGTGAGTCTGTGAATCCGCTCGCTGGCAGATGGCCCGGCGACCGGTGAACTTCGGAGGAAGTGGTTTGAGCCGCCGGGCCTAGGTAACCGTGGGAAAATGCAAACCACGGGTGCCTTGAGCATGAACCCAATGGCGGCCGGAGGCAGTGCCGGTAAGAACTCGCCGTGCGAGGCCCCGACTACAGCCTCAACCCCGACGAGCCACCGGCCCAGGAAGGTACCGGCAACATCTTCAGTTCAAGGCTAGTGGCAGCTTTTTCGGTTCGAAACGAGACAGCATAGTTCCCGTCAGCATCGAGTGCTGGCACAATCCCTTGCAGGGCCGATGCATTTTTCTGATTCGATGGCCTCCCGCGCTCGGTAACCGACAGCTCGCACCCGCCCCCAACCCGGCCGTCGGTTGCCAGTCTTCTTTGGTCTCTGCACGCTTTCGGCCACCTGGCTGCGATTCTGCCGCTTTATGGCAAGTGAGGCGCGTCCCCATCGATCACGAGACGCTCGTGCTCCAAGAAAGCGTGCCAGACTACCTGCCGCGCGTCCCGTTCATCCACCATCTGGCCGCACCGGGGACAGCGGTAGAAATACTCACTTTCGTGCTCGCGAACCTTCCCGTAGAGATGAGGTTCGAATGGGCCGAGCTCCGAGAGCTTCGTCATGTCGCCTTGTCCACCAAGGGCGTCTTCCGCTTCGGCGGCACGTAGCGCGTTACAAGCCTGAGAGTGTCGGCTTTCACGGTTACTGGAATACCGAGGTTGACTGTGACCTTGCCGGCTTCCTCGTCGACGTAGGTGACATCTCCAATAAGCTCGATTTCCTGGCCCTGCTTCACCTTAGACGTTCGGTCTAGGATTGAATGCGGCTGACCATAGGAGGGAACGGAAACGCTTACCCAGTCCTTCGTGACACGCCTACGCACCTTGGCCGTGATGGCCACCTCATCGCCAATGTTGAAAGAGACCTTGGCCATGTCATGAGTCTGGGGCGGGGAGCGCATTATTCAAGCGCTTGCTAATGGAACATCGAACGCAGGGTGAAGTTGAACAAACAGGTGGCGCGCGGACAGGCTCCGCGCGCCGGGCCGGGTGGGGTTCATAGCAACCAGGCCCACACTGGAAATTCGAGTCCGCAGGGAGGCCCGATAAAGACGAGCTCATCCAATGCTCAGCATTGCGGAAGTAACTGGCGCCCGTTGCCTATTGGGGCTGGAATCCCGGCGCCGGCCCGGCGAATCGGAAGCTTCGCCGCAAGATCAGAGATACGCGGCCGGGTTGTCTTCAAGGAACAGAAAAAGGAACAGTGCATAGGCTAATTTTAGGGACGCCAGATCTTTATTAATGACGGCGCGCGCGCCAATGAGCTTCGCAACTTCATGGAACAAAAGCGGATCGCCCGCGCTGATGCAACTGCCATTTCCTCGCATCCCGGCAGCAGTCTTGCCGCCCTGTCGGACATCAACAGCGCTGCCGGTGAAAAGCTCGCTGGCCCGTATGACGCAGAGGTTCGCACGACCGACGCGATCTTGAACGACGAGGCTATGGGTGCGGTGTTGATCGCAACTTCTTCTGCGAGGCGCTTGCATTCCTTTACCTCGGCGATGGTATTCGCCCTTCCCCATTTTGATGACTCTGGGGCAAGTGCCGCTTAAGCAAGTACCTGCTAAATTTGCCAACAGATCATTGCGAGCCAGAGAGCTGTGGAGAACGGGGCGGCGACTGACATATGGGAGGGCAATCGATGTCAATGCCATACAATTTTTCGCAAGGCGATGCGCCGATAGATCTACAAAGATCCTTCTGGAACAAATGGAACACTGAAATCGGTGGGCGCGATAAGCATACCATAAGCGCACGTCAATCAGAGGTCATACGAGGCTGGCTCGAGAAACTGGGCCGAAATGACCTCGATATCCTTGATGTTGGCTGCGGCAATGGCTGGTTCGACCCGGAACTTTCACGATACAGCAAGGTAACTGCGACCGACCTTTCCGACGAAGTTCTGACTTGCGCGGCAAAGCGTTGGCCACACATCACTTTCACTGCAGGAGATTTCTTGGCCCTGGACTTCGGCCAATCGACATTCGACGTGATCGTCACCCTGGAAGTTCTCTCGCACGTCTTCGATCAAAAAGCTTTTGTCCGCAAACTCGCCACCCATCTTCGGCCTGGCGGCTATCTGATGCTGGCAACGCAAAACCGTCATGTACTCGAAAAGTACAATGCGATTCCGCCTCCTGCGCCGGGGCAGCTGCGTCACTGGCTTTATCGCCACGAGCTAGCCGAATTGCTCGAACCCGAATTTGCGTCGCAGGAACTTTTCACGGTTTCGCCGGTGGCCCGCGTCGGAGTGATGCGGATCGTGAATTCGTGGAAGCTCAATGCACCTATACGCGCTCTCTTTGGCGCCCGCGTGGAGCGGTTCAAGGAGCGCATGGGGTTCGGATGGACTTTGATGGCTCTCTCTAGGAAACGTTTTTAGGAAGTTTGGCGACTGCCTCACGCGTCCGACCGGCAAGTGAGCCAGCTTCAGCGCCTGGGGGAACGCAAGGATCGTGCCCGGCGCCGAGTCGCGGCGGCGGGCGAGGAAGTCGAGCATCACCGCCGCTGGCGTCACAGGACACTTTGGGAGTCGGGTCTTGCTTTCGTCGAAGCAAAGGAATGTGACGGGCGAGGCGCCCGAGGCCTTTCAAAGGGATCCTAGTCTCCTAATAGATCCTTTCTTAACCGCTATAATGAGCTTCCAATGCCGCGATACTTCTTCGATGTTTCCGATACGGGGGATGTCTATCAAGGCGCACGTGGAGCCCTCCTGCCGGGGATTGAGTCGGCCAAGGAACGGGCACTCAAAATGGTTCGTAACTAGTGGCAAACTGCGATCTGGTGTGCACAGTCCGCGATTGCGATGACAGTCAAATCTTGCAGACAGAATTGAATTCGGAACGCCGGATGTTATTTCGTAATTTAAAGCGCATGGAGCGAATCTGAAAGATCGTGACGCGCTTCAAATTTCCAACTGACCCACTACTTGTGGCAATCGCGGCATCGATGCTCCTACCTGGAGGCTCCTCACCGCCCGTCCGCCTCAGCAAATTTTACTTGCCAGCACGGCCTAAACAAACCAAGCGCTCGCTCTGTGAAGATAGAAGTGCAGTAGCGGGCCGCCAAGGGCGTTGTCGGTTCAATCCTGCGCTCTTACTTAGCCCATGGTGCTACTGGAAACGTTCACTCCCAGCCGAGGGTAGTGTTCACCATCGTTCCGCCTTACAGCCGGATGCCGTGCCGGCGATCCGGACCGGAGTGGCCGCCGATATACGTGGCCACGGATTGGATGAAAGCACTGCGCCGGCAATCTCGCCGCGGCGATGGAGAATTCGGCCCCAGGCCTCAACTGTCGATGTAGTCGCGCTCGAATCGGGCAAATTTTGTCAGGCCTGGTTCATCGAGCATGCGGACATGGCCCTGGCGGAATTCGAGAAATTTGCGCTCGCGCAGTTCCCGCAGCATTCGATTGACATGTATCGGCGTAAGGCCGAGCGCATCTGCGAGATCGTACTGGGTGAGAGGGCATTCATAGCTGTTGCGGGTGACGGAGCCGATCCGTTCCAGTCGCGCTCTCAGTTCGAGGAACAGATGCGCCGTGCGTGCCAGGGCGCTGCGTCGTCCCACATTGGTTAGGTGTTGAGCGATAGCCGCTCGGTGTTGCATCAGGGTGTCGAGGATAAAGGAGAAAAGCCGGGGCGACTTCATGGCGGCAAGGGAAAAAGTCTTTGTCGAAGCCACCAACACCGAAAGTTCAGTTTGAGCCACAAACGTTTCAAGAGCATTGCCCGCGGGTGACTGAGACATGACGATATCGCCCGTCAGGGCAAAATCCAGAATTTGCCGCTGCCCGCCCTCGAGTTCATGAGAAATGCAGCCCCAGCCCGTCTCGACTAAGAATACGCGATCGCTAACCTCGCCTTGGCTGACGATGACCGTCTCCGCCGGATAGCGCTTCGGCGTGAACCCCAGCGCCTTGATCAGAGCGATATCGTCGTCGTTGAGTCCGACGTACGATGAACGTTTGTCGTTCCCGCGCAAAACGGGACGTGAACGGTACGTCATTTACCACCCTGCCCAAGCTTTCCTTCCCCCCGGAAAAGAATGTACCGCAAATTTGATGCGATGAGTATACACTCCCTTAAGGATCGCTATTGAATCATCGGTGATTGCGGCCACTTTTGTCGGAATGTGCGGGTTCCACTTGCTTGCCGAAGCCGTGATTTGAGAACGCCGGGGGCGGTACGGCTAGGGTTTGTTTCTCTTGAAGTTTTTCCGCATCGACTCGGTTATTTCGGCTGGCGAGGGCGCAACTGCGGTTATCCACTTGATCGGCGGCATTCCGCAACATCGTTGACGCTCCTTAAGCAATCCGCTGATCTCGGCGGCCGACAACAAGTGGGATCCTTCGAGTCCAGCAGCACGGATTCACCCACGTGCAGTGCGGCAAGCGCAACCGCTCTCGGCCTAGGTCCTCGCGGTTCCAAGATTGGAAAAGGCCTTTCATGCCTCTCATATTGGCATAGCTTACCGGCAGGCTTTGACCATTGCGTCGGTCGGCAGTTCGGCCCCAGCCTGGCGCCGAAGTCGAGCGTGACGGATTGATGGGATCAGCCCCGGTTCAGCAATCCATGCCGATGGCAAAAAGTGGCGCCACGTCGCGCTGTTGCGCATGGCCATGGACCCGTACGGATCAGGCGTGGGCCCGCCTCAGAGAGGACTTGCCCACATCGGCAATTGGCAGCGGGAAAGGTTCGACCTGTCCTGCGGTCTTGTCCAGATACTGCATCAACGCCGTGACGAGGTGGTAGAAGATGCTTGCGGGGACCTCCGTTGCCACCGACCTTCCGCGCTCGTCGATCTTGTCGATCCACAAGCCGAGCGGTGCGGCATCAATGTGCCATCTGAAAAGGCGGGCGACGCGCGCTTCGATCTCCGGTTTCAGATCGGGCCCGCCAATGCCATCGAGCGCGACGGCCGCCTTGATCGCCTCGCATTGCGGCCAGCTTCGGGACAGCGGATCGAGCGGCATTCCGTGCCGCGAAACTGCTGCATAGGCCAGCCCCGTGGCCCGATTCAACCCACTGGCGACCGCCGACGAATAGAGTTTCCTTGCAAAGGCCACCAGATCCTTTTGCCCGCTCGCCCGGGAGAAATCGACGAGCAGGGAAGCCCATTCGAAATGGTGCCCCGGTTCGGTCCACTGTCCCTCGTCCCCCGGCAATGGCTGCCAGTCCACGTCGAAACGTTCCCCGAGCGTCCAGCTCTCATGGTCGAAGAAATGGCAGCGGAAGAGATCGATGACACGTGCCGCCCGACGCAGATAGGCGCGGTCGCCGGTGACGTCGTGCCAGGCAAGGAAGGATTCCAGCATGTGCATGTGCGGGTTCGAGAATCGTACGCCGTTCCAGCCAGGCGACTCGAGGAAGCCGTTCAGGCAGCCGTCCTCGAGATGAGTGTCGATGAAACGGAATGTCTCCTGCGCGAGCCGCAAGGCATCCCGATGGCCGCACCGATGAGCATGGGCAAGTGCCAGGAGCACACAGGAATGGTCGTAGGCGTCCTCAGCCGGGTCGGCCACGCTGCCGTTGCAATTGAGGGTGCGCGCCCAGCCGCCGCGGTCGGTGCGGCCGTATTTCGCGAGGAAGCCGATGCCGTGGTCGATGAGACTGCCGGCCGGTCCGGCCCAGCCGCGTTCCTTCGCCACCGCGAATGCGTAGATCTGGCGCGCCATCGTGCGCATGCGCTTGGGTTTGCCCAACGGCCTTGCGTCGAACCCGAGAGCCTCGTGGAAGCCGCCATACACGTCGTCGACACCTGCCGTGGACCACAGCGGCAGAGTTTCCTCGAAGAGCCAATGCTCAACGCGCCTGCGCCATGCTCCGCTGATGATGCCCCGATCTTCCGACGCTGTGAACTTGGTCTCGATCCGTCCGCTCTTCTCCAACTGCTCGACGACCTTCTTGACGTTCTGGCTGTGGCTGACGGGGGCAACGAACACCGCATCCGGCGTCGCCACCACCGCCACATCCTTCATGCCGACTACGGTCAGCAGCCTGCCCTGGCTTCTAAGGTAGGAGCTGTCGCAATCCATGGCGATGACATCGCCCATCACGACGTTGCCATCGCGGTCGGTCGGGCTGGCTTCGAGGAGCGACTGCCACGATCCAAGATCGTTCCAGCGGAAGGAAGCCGTCACCATCGCGATGTCGTTCGCATGCTCCATGACCGCGTAGTCGACCGAGGTCGACGGGACGGTCGAGTAGAAGCCCTGGGGCAGGTAAATGCCCGACACGTCGGCCCGTGCGGTCTTGACGGCGCGCTCCGCACCTTCCCAGATGTCGGGCCTTAAGTCGAGAAATGCCTTCCGCATCGTATCGGCGCGAAACAGGAAAATGCCGGCGTTCCAGTAGAACCGTCCCGAAGACACATATTGGCGGGCGGTCTCGGCATCGGGTTTTTCGATGAAACGCGAAACGGCGGCCACGCCGTCGCGACCGTCCGAAACCTCGATGTAACCATACCCGGTTTCGGGATGTGTCGGCCTGATGCCGAATATGACGATGCTTCCTGAAGCTGCCGCCGGCCTACCCGCCTCGACGGTTTCCCAGAATTGGGTTTCGGTCGATATCTCATGGTCGGAGGGGACCACGAGTACAAGCGCGTTCTTGCCATATTCGGAAATCGTCTGCAGGGTGGCTATCGCAACCGCCGCGGCGGTATTGCGGCCGACAGGCTCGAAAATCGGCCGGCCGCCATTGAGGCCGAGGGGACTGATATCCGAGATGACGCGGTCGGCGTGCCGCTCGGACGCTATCAGGTAGATGGGCGTTTCGCCATCCGGCCGCGCCTTGAGGCGCCGGATGGTCTTGGCAAGCATGGAGCCGTCGCCCGAAAGGTCGTGGAATTGCTTGGGATTATCTTCACGCGAAAGCGGCCACAGCCGTGAGCCGACACCTCCGCTCATGACAAAACTTACGATCCGGTCCGGCATCGGCCAGTCCTTTCAGAATGTCTGGTTGTAGGCTCCGACTTCCGGATTGCGGCGCAGGACGGCATCGAGGGCCTCGAACATCTCCCGACGTCGCTCGGGTGAGACGGGGCTTTCCACCACCACGACGATTTCCGGCTTGTTCGACGAGGCCCTGACCAGGCCCCAGGTGCCGTCCTGGGCAACGACACGAACTCCATTCACGGTGACCAGATCAGCCAGCGGCTGGCCGGCGAACTCGATCCCGTTCCCCTTCATTTTTTTGAGTTCGCCGACAACCTTCTCGACCACGCTGTATTTCTCCTCGTCAGGGCAGTGGGGCGACATTGTCGGGGTGCCGAAGGTCAAGGGCAGATCGCGGTAAAGGTCAGCAAGGGTCCTGCCTGGATTGCGGTCGAGCAACTCGCAGACAGCAATCGCTGTGACAAGCCCGTCGTCGTAGCCGCGGCCTATCGGCGGATTGAAGAAGAAATGCCCCGACTTCTCGAAACCGGCCATGGCATGAAGTTCGGCGACGCGTCTCTTGATGTAGGAGTGTCCGGTCTTCCAGTAATCCGTCGTTGCCCCGTGTCGCGCGAGGACGGGATCGGTCATGAAAAGTCCCGTCGACTTCACGTCCGCAACGAAAACGGACTTCGGATGGAGCCTGGAGATGTCTCGCGCCAACATGACGCCGACCTTGTCCGCGAAAATCTCGGTGCCCTCGTTGTCGACGACACCGCAGCGGTCGCCGTCGCCGTCGAAGCCGAGTCCGACATCGGCGCCCGTCGCCAGAACCTTGTCCCGGGTCGCATGCAGCATCCGCAACTCCTCGGGATTGGGGTTGTATCGAGGAAACGTATGGTCGAGTTCCACGTCCAGCGGGATCACCTCGCAGCCGATGCGCTCCAGCACCTGCGGCGCGAATGCGCCGGCGGTGCCGTTGCCGCAGGCAACCACCACCTTCAGCTTTCTGCCGATCTTTTTTCCTGCGGTCACGTCGTCAATATACGTCTCGCGAAACCCCGTTACGCATTCATAGCTTCCCCCGCCCGCCAGATCGAACTCACCGGCCAGCACGAGCGCTTTCAGGGCTGTCATCTCTCCCGGGCCGAATGTCAGAGGCCTTTGCGCCCCCATCTTCACTCCGGTCCAACCGTTCTCGTTGTGCGAGGCCGTCACCATGGCCACCGACGGGGTGTCAAATGCGAACTGGGCGAAGTAAGCCATGGGAGAAAGCGCCAGGCCGATGTCCTTGACGCGCGCGCCGGCCGCCATCAGGCCGGAGATGAGCGCCATCTTGATGGCCATGGAATAGCTGCGGAAGTCGTGGCCGGTGACGATGTCTGGACCGACGCCCATTCGGCGGATCAGGGTGCCGAGCCCCATCCCGATCGCTTGCACGCCCATCAGGTTGAGTTCGGGCTCTTTCTCGGAGCCCGGATACCCGAACCACCAACGTGCGTCGTATTCCCGGAAGCCGGTGGCCTTGATGAGGGCACTGGTTTCGAAGGCGAATGTGTTTGGCTTGGCTTGGCCGACTATGTTCACGGTCCGCTCCGCGATTCCCAGGCACCGTAGCATGCCGCCGGAAACGGACCTCTTCATGAATTCGAGTAGCCCTAACACCCTGGTTCGCGCTCCTTCATCCAATAGGAGCATGTCCGCTGGTGGCCGAAAGGATGTCTCTTCCAAGCGTGGGGGTCTCGTATCTGAAGAGTGCGTCCTTCTCGGGCGCTGACGAAAGGGTGGGCTGCCAGATGCCTCTGACCGGATTGAGGTTCCCGTTCCGCGAGAATGTCGACGAAAGGCGGTTCTGCTGTCGTCTCACTCGCCTTCTCGGCGGACTGCGCCGCGTTCTCTTTGGAGGCGTTGGAAAATGGCCGGGGCCAGAACGTACGCCCGCCGATCGATGCCCTTGCGCGGAACCCGGCGCTCAATCGTGGACGGCAGCTCTCGCTACAACAGCAGAGGCCATTTGTCGACAGAACGACAGCGGAGCTGCCGCGCATTCTCCTTTCAATAGGAGAGCCCATACGCCAATTGGCGGCGTTTACCTTGCCTGGCGCAGGCGTAACCTTTTGACGGCAGCCTGGGATCGCGGGGGCCTCAGCTTCAATGAAAACCTCGGCCGAATGCCATCGACCGCCTGCATGGGAACGGCGTGTTCGCAGGATCTCCCGCACGCCTGCAGGAGAAAATTGAATGAACCGCATGTTCCCCGCTCAGTGGCCCGCGGCGACGGACCAGCAGCGTCCTGCGGGCCAGGAGTTCATTGGCCTCTCCGACATAGCCGAATTTGTGCGACGCTATGTTGGAACCATCGTCGGCTGCCTCGCCGCGGCTCTCCTGCTGGCCTGGTTCTACAATTCGACCACCGACCCTACTTTCACCGCCAAGGCGCAGATTCTGATCGAGCCGAAATTGCCGCAACACCTGCAGGAAGGCGGCGAAGTAAATCTGTCACTGGATACCGCCCAGGTGGAAAGCCAGATCGCGGTCATGCAGTCGGAAAAGATCGCGGCGATGGTCCTTCATCAGTTGAAACTTGTCGACGACCCCGAATTCAACCGTCCGCAGACTCCGAGTTTTCGGGAGAGATTCAGGAAGTTTGGAAACATGCTGCTAGACGAGTTCGGGCTCCGGAAAAGCGCCTGGATCACCTCGCTTTGGGAGCATTCCGGCCTGAGCGCACCTGAAACGCCCGCGCCGTTGACCGACTACCTGAAGTGGCGGCGCAGCATGTTGGTTATCCGCAACAGCCTCGACATCCGCAGGGTCGGCGTCTCCTACGCGATAGAGATATCCTTCACCGCTCTCGATCCCGAGGGCGCAGCGAGGATCGCGAACGCCACCGCCGACGCCTTCGTGCGCGAGCAGATCGAAACCAAGACCGACGCCGCGAAGGAAGGCGGCGCGTGGCTCGAGCAACGCCTTGGGCAACTGCGCACCCAGATGAACGAGGCGATGGCGAAAGCGCAGAAGTTTCGGTCACGGCACGACTACAGCGTCGGCCATGAAGCCAAAGCCGGGGGCGACACCGTGCCGACGCTGGAAGAGCTTGAGGTGACTGCTGAAACGTACCAGAAGATGTACGAAAGCTTCCTTCAGGCTTACACCAACTCGGTAAGCCAGCAGTCTTACCCGGTTGCCGACGCAAGGGTGATCACGGCTGCGACGGCGCCGCTCTATCCGAGCGCGCCCAGGCCGAAGCTGCTGCTGGCCCTCGCGGCGGTTACCGGGCTCATGCTCGGCATCGGACTTTCGTTTGCAAGGCATTCGTTTGACTGGACTATCAGGTCGCCACGGCACATCCGGGACAACCTGGGCCTCGAATGCATCGGAGAACTGCCGCCCGCCAGCTGGAGAATGGATTCCAGCCGCCTCGACGAAGTGATAAAATATCCCCATTCCGGATACAGCCGCGGCCTCAGGAAGGCACGAACGGAAATCAGCCTCGCGGAAACCAGTCACCCGATCAAGTTCCTCGGGCTGACCGCCGTGTCCAACGACAGTCCGAAGAGTTCAGTCGCCAGCAACCTTGCCTCGCTTTACGCGATATCCGGCCTGAAGACGTTGGTGATTGACGCCGATATCCGGGCGACCATGACCGCGCGGCTGCTCGGCCCATTGCGGGCCTACGACAAACCGTGCCAGGACCCGATCCGGCTCAACATCGTCCCCGCTCCGGGGCGGCCGTTCGACCTGCTCCCAAGTTCGGCAGTGCACGAAACGCATCTGCTGGTACCAGGCAAAATGAGGGCACTCCTCGCGGAGCTTACCGCCGGCGACCTTGCCGCCTACCGACTTGCTGCATACGACATGGTAATCGTCAACCTACCGACCCTCGCCTCGGGCGCCGACGAACTGACTGTGGGATCCGTCCTGGATGGCGTTGTCATCGTCGCCGAGTGGGGCAAGACAAATGTCGAAACGCTGCGAGAGCTTGTCAGGACACTGCAGGCCAGCAAGACCCCCGTACTTGGCGTACTCCTGACGACGTCCAAGCGCCGCAAGGCGTGAACCTCGTATCGGGATGTCCTCCTTCGGAAGTCGCAAAATCGCTTAGGGGGATCATTCCTTGGGATTAGGGGGATAGCCCCGGAGCGTCGCGATACCCCCTTTGCCTTTCTTGCCCGCAGGCCTCAGCCTTGGAAGAGTATCGAACCAATTTCGAACTGGCTATCGTCCCATGGCAACAGAGGCCTTCGAGAAGCAGCCGCATCAGGGAGCGACGATCTGGATTCATCCATTTCTCCCCGAGCCGGCCGATAGCCGAACGACAGTTCTGCACGTCGTTGCTTCGTCCGACCCCAATAACGCGGGGGCGGTTTTGACGGATCTGTCGACCTCCCTGAGCGCAGGAACGACGAACCCTCCCTTAGGGGGCATCTTGAAGCGGATCATCGATCTGGTCATAGCGATCGCAGCGCTTGTGATGGCCGCACCGATTATGATCGTCGTTGCCCTGCTGATTCGGATAACGGCAGGAGGTCCGGCACTGTTCTCGCACAGCCGAGTGGGCTTCGGCGGACAGCCGTTCAATTGCTACAAGTTCCGCACTATGGTCGCGAACTCAGAAGAAGTTCTCAAGGCATATCTCGAAGCCAATCCCCAGGTCACCGCAGAGTGGGAGGCAATCCACAAGATCAGGGACGATCCCCGCGTCACGTCCCTCGGGTGGATCCTGCGCAAGTCAAGCCTCGACGAACTCCCTCAACTCGTCAACATCATCCGCGGCGAGATGAGCTGCGTGGGTCCACGGCCTGTCGTGAAGGACGAACTCAAGCGCTACGGCGATCACGTGGGCGAATACCTTCGCGCGAGGCCGGGGCTTACCGGTCTCTGGCAGGTGAGCGGGAGAAGCAGCATGGACTACCCCAGCCGCGTGGCGCTGGATATTCAATATGTGCGGAACTGGTCGGTCTGGCTCGATCTCGTGATCTTGATCAGGACCGTCTTTGCAGTGATGCGCGTCGACAGAGCCTCCTAGAACGGGGGATTTCTGCGACGACGTGGTCGCATCGTTTTTGTTTCACTCTAAAGTGCGACTCGATGGAAAGAAGGCGCCATTCTGTCGCTGGGCGCACACTAATCTACGAAATGTCTTTCTACTTGCTATTCGGCCGATCTGGGTTCGACGCACTCGCGACAGGGTAGTGGCCGTTTCAGCTTGGCTCCATTACCAAGAATGGCCTATGTGATAAGCCGCTCGCGGCGTTCACCGCATCGTTGTCACAGTAGGGATACACTTGGGATTAGAGATCCCTCTCACGCCGTGTTTACGGAAGACCTGGGATCGAACAGCGGCGAAGTCTATGCGGATTGCAAATGAAGGCTTTCTTTAGCAATCCTCTTGATGTGAACTGCTCGAAGGCCGAGGTTGCTCACACTCGGGTGCGTTTCCAATGTACGGAAATCGACAGGCCAACGATGTAGGCGCAGGCCAGTGCGAACGCCAGGATGAGGAATCTGGCGATCGTCACGTAACCCGGTAGCCCAAGGCCATTCCAGGCAAAGCTGCCGATCATGAGCAGAGCTGTCGCCGCGATCAGGGCGGCAGCCTTGAACCGCAGTCCCATCAGAACGCCTGCCGCCGATACGGCGACTACACCCATGAGCACCGACATCTCCAGCGGCATCCGCAGGGCTGACTGGCGCACCGCGGCAGAAGATTCCGTCAGGGGCTCGATGAGCCCAGCGAGTGCTCACTGATATGCGGCCTCGAAGTGCTAGGCAAGTGGCAAAGGGCGTTGCGGGTCCGCACAAGCATCGAATTTGGCTTGCGGCGCGTCCTTCCAGACAGCCTGCAGCTGGAGCGGTTTCAACTTTCAGAAGCCGCCTCGCTGCAATACGCGCTTGATCAGTTGGTACCCTGATCCGGAAGCTTCTCGGCCTGAATGCCACTGTCCGAGGGCAGGGCAGCCAAACCGGGCTGCGGCGGGGGAATTTCAATCTTCACGGTATCGCCTGGCTCGATCGATGTCGTTTCCTCAGCTGTCAGTTCTTCCGAACCGCTGCCCGTCGCCCTGACGATCTTGAAGATCGGCTTGGCCCTTTCAGCGCGTTCCTTGAGGGCGAGCAGGGCTGGAGCCGTGACCGCGGTTTCGTGCAGCAACAGCGATGCGGTGTCGGCTTTGTTGGTAACTTCATTGAGCTGCGATTGCGTTTCCCGCAAAGCCTCGGCGATCTCGCTGGCGTGCTGGTTGTTGAGATTGAGGATCTCGATATCGGTCTTGCTCATCTCCTGCCTGACCCGCAACAGCGAGGTCTCGGCAGCCAGTCTGTCGCTCTGCATCTGGGCGACCGTCCCTTCCAGGTTGAGTTCCCTCGGTGCAACCGCCAGCCCCTTCTGGACAAGAGTCGAAACGCCCTCCAGTTCCTTCTGGATGAGTTGAATCTGCTTGTCGCGGAAGGTTAGCTGCTGCTGGAGCGACTCCAGTTCCTTTCCCAGGAAGTCCCTGAGTTCGCTTAGCGAACGCAGTTGCGTCGTCATCGCTTGCTTGCGGACTGCGAAGATCCTGCTCTCCTGCTCCATCGCCACCGCGACCGTTGAGTTCGAAGCCCTGTCCTTCAGTTCCGCAGGGAAGGCGATCTCATCGCTGCCGGCCTGCTCGGCTTCCAGCCGCGCTTTGCGCGCAAGCAGAGCGACGCTGCTCAGCGCCAACAGACCCACGTCGCCCTGGCCAGTGATGATCTCACGTTCGAGCCTCGGAATGTCATCCTCGCGTATCCGCAAGCCGCCGGCGATTCCCAGCGCCTGCAGGACTGTCAGTCCGGGTCTGTAGGGAAACTCGCCGGGCTGCGCCACGTAGCCGACGATGTAGAACGGTCTATACTGGGCGATCTCGACGGCGACATCCGGTGGGCGGCCGAGGCCCATCTGCTGCATCAGGCGGTCGCCGATTGCGCGGGCGAGGTCGCCCGGTGAGGTGCCCTGTGCGCGTATCTGGCCGACAAATGGCAGGAACAGCGTGCCGTCGGCGCCGACAACGAAATCGTCGTTGAGAGCGGTCCATTCGAAGATCACGTCGCGCGATGCGCGCCACTCGTAGACCTTGAGCCTGACCTTGTCCTGAGGTCCGAGGAGATACTCGGCAGCTACCGCCGGCAAGGCGAAGGCGGTCGCCGCCGCCAATGAAGCCGCCACCGTCACAAGCCATTTCTGCATTGCGTTCCCGCCTCAGATTTTCAAGATGTATTCGGGTTCGATTCGCCCCATGGCGACATGCAGGATCCCGAGCATGTTGCCCCTGAGCCTGCCCCTCCGGTCGACATACGGCTCCGGGCGCAGGCTCTTTGCCAGGTTGGCCGCAATGTTCCTGAACATCAGGGGCAGCGCGAAAGAGGCCGGAACGGAGCCTTTCTTGATCAGGTAGATAGCGTTCACGACCTGGGAGTAGCCGAACCGCTCTCCGCTCACCCGCCCGGTCTTGAGGCCGAGATGGACGCCGGTGATCGAGGTCACGCAGACCACACGACCCCTGGATCTCATTTGGCTGGTGAAGTCGATGTCTTCCTGCCAGCCATAAAGGACCAGACGCTCGTCGAAGCGCAGATCTCCCACAAGCGAGGAACGGAGCGACATGTTGCATCCGTACGCTCCGATATGGTCGACCACCGGCGGTCCATCATGTTTATTGCCCTCGGCTCCCCGCAAGGCGGCCTCGGCGGCTTCCCAGGTGAGGCCGGCATTCGTGGCTCCATCTCTGATCACCATGCCCATCACCACCGCCCATCCGTCATTTTCCGCGAAAGCTCTTTCGATCTGTTCCAGATATTCGGCGGATGGAACGAAATCGTCGTCGAAGAACGTGATGATGTCGAAGCGCCCAAGGGACCGTGCGAGAGCGGTGTTGCGCTGCGCAGCCAGTCCCTTCGGACCGAAAACGAGTGAGACGGGGAAGAGACACCTTTCCGGGACTTCGACATGCGTTGCGTCAGGCGCCGACAGGATGACCTCGTCGGGAAGTCTTGTCTGGCCGCTCAAGTAGCGGAGCAGGCGAGCGACCTGTTGGCTGCGGCCAAGCGTCGGGATGATCACGGTGAGTTTCACGGCCGGCCCATGTTTGGTTCAGGCCGATCCTAATCGGCAAGGGGGGGCCGAAACAGCCTGCATAAAAGGAGACGGAGGTAGCCTGGCTTACCTTCTGGGACTGGCTTTCGGAGTATCCCCGGTGAACGACCGCAGCCATAAGTATTAGGCGAACATGCGCCCGGAGCAGCCTGTAGCCGATCGGACAACTTGCCCGGGCCGCTGCAAGGAATGGAGACTGCTGGCCTGCCGATGCAAGGGGGAGCCATGCTCCACGAACGCGCTTCCGATCTGGCAACCGCGGCCAGGGTCGATATGCCCATCGAAGAGGTGCCGGCCGCACCGAGGCTCTGCGTCGACAGGTATGCCAGGATAGCCGTCGTCCATGACTGGTGCCCGAATTTCCGGGGCGGTGAACGGGTACTGGCGCAAATATGCAAGCAGTTCCCCAATGCTGAAGTTTTCACGCTTTTCGATTTTTTGCCGGCCGAGGTGAAGGAGCAATATTTCCAGGATGTGGAATTCCATACGTCCGCGGCCAACCGGATTCCGATGGTGCAGAAATTCTATCGGTCGCTTTTCTTCTTTTGTCCCTTCCTGATCGAACAGTTCGACGTGACGGGCTATGAGGCGGTGATCTCGTCTTCGGCCGCATTTTCGCGCGGCGTGATCACCAGGCCGGACCAGCCGCATCTTTGTTATGTGCATAGCCCGATCCGTTACGCCTGGGACGAGCAGTTTTCCTATCTTCAGCAAGGGCGGCTTGGCTTCGGCCCCAAAGGAATGCTCTATCGGTACATGCTCCATCGCCTGAGGACGTGGGATACGAGAACCGCGCATGGCCCGGATCTTATGCTGGCCAACTCGAATTATGTCCGTTCCCGGATCCAGCACATCTACGGACGCGAGGCGCGCGTCGTTTTCCCTCCGGTCTCGCTAAAAGAGCTCCCTTGTGTGGAGGACAAGGACGACTACTATGTTTCGGCGTCCTTCCTCGCCCCCTACAAGCGCACCGACCTCGTCGTCCGAGCCTTCAACGAAATGCCGTCGCGGCGGCTGGTCATCGTCGGCGAAGGCCAGCAATCGGCCAGCCTGCGGGCGCTTGCGGGCCCGAACGTCACCTTTGCGGGATACCTGCCCAGGCAGGACTATGTGGACAGCCTAGCGCGGGCAAAGGCGATGGTCTTCGCCGGCTGCGAGGACTTTGGCATAGCCTTGGCCGAGGCACAGGCCTGCGGAACGCCGCTGATCGCTTTCGGCCGCGGCGGGGCAGTCGACATCGTGCAGCGCCTCGGGTCGTCTCCCGAACCCACGGGCGTGCTGTTCAAGGCCCAGACGGTCGATCACCTCAAGGAGGCAGTCGAACGGTTCGAAGAGAACTGCCATGCCGTGACGCCCCGCGCCTGTGCCAGGAATGCAGGACGGTTTTCCGAAGAGAACTTCGATTGCGCCATCCTGGAATCGCTCGGGGCCGTCCAGGCGCTTCATGAGATCATGTGAGTTCGCGTACTCTGACGACCTTCGTTTGTGTATCGGCGTCGTCTGCGGCGGCCATCGCCTCGAGATAGCGCAAGGCCGTCGCTCGCCAACCATATGCCGAGGCTCTCGCCCGTCCCCTGCGTATCATCTGCGTCCGCTTGTCCTCGCAATCGCGCAGCTGCATGAAACGGTCGAACCATGCTTCCGGGTCGTCGGGCGGTGCAAACAGCGCTGCGTTTGCGCAGACCTCGGGCAGGCTGGCGCGGTCGGACACCACCACGGGGCAGCCGACCGCCATCGCCTCAAGGGCGGGAATGCCGAAAGCCCTCGGTCAGCGAGGGAAACGCCAAGCATAGCGAATCCGCAAGGAGAGCCGCCAGTTCGCCATCCGAGATGCGGCCGAGCCAGTGGATGTTTTGCGCTTTGGCCCTGGGTGATCCCGACCTGAAGACGCGCGAATCCGACATGCCGACGATCGCGATCCTGAGCCCGGCCGCGGCAAGGCGCTCGGCCATGTCCAGGATGAGCCTCATGTTCTTGTGGGGTGCGGCGCTGCCGATCATGACGATGGTTTCCGGCGAGGCGGCCAGCCGTGTTCCCGCGGAATGTTCAGGCGTCCATCGCAAGACATGCTCATGGCCGTTCGGGGCTACGAAGGCCCGGTGCGCAGGGACAATGCCGTTGTGGACCAGTTCACCCAGCGAATAGTCGGAAACGGTCGAAATGCTCCATGCGGTCCGACCGAGGCAGGGCAGCAAGGTACGGTAGAAGCTCCGGAAGGCAAGGGAGTAGCTCTGCGGAGCCTTCCAGACGTTCGCATCATGGATGCAGACGATATGCTTGCGGGAAAGCAGAGGTCCTGTGTTGCAGAGGCTGAGCAGTCCGCCGCCGCCGAGGGACGCGGGGAGTTGCGTCTGTTCCCAGATATGGCCGCTCGTTCGGCCGATCTCGAAGCGTTCGATGAAAGCGAGGGGGATCTCCTTCGACCCGGGCGGGCAGTGCAGTCGAAGGTCGAGACCGCGGGTGAGAGGCCCCTGTTCCGCGAGCAAAGCGTCGAGCGAACGGACGACCTCGCGCGCATAACGCTGGACGCCTGTTGTCGGCTGGGAAAGAAAACGCCCATTGATTGTCCAACGCCGCGCCATGTCGTCCCCCTGGAACCTTCAATGTGGGGCCGCAAAAACCTCAGGTCACCATGGCCATCGGGTCATCCGGTAACCCGGAAATCATCCTGATAGGCGAGGTGAGGTAGTCCGCCTACCTCAAACGTTCGAGGACCTTCGTGCCTTCCGCGGTGCTAGTCTGGTTGGGAGCCCGGGGAGGTGGAGATGGGTAAAATCGAGTTCGACACAACGCAATCGCCACCAGCACGATCGGCGGGGCTATTGAATGGACACCGCCCCAGGACACCGCTTGCGAGCTCGCTGGCCGGGGACGTCGGATCGTTGATCGGGCATACTGGTTGGACGTGGTCGGACCGGGAATCGCCGAGACGGCGCTGGACGATAAACGGGGATTTCACGACGCTTCGGCCGACCGGCGTAGCCCGCTACGCCAGCGAAGTGACCATCGCCCTCGACGCTCTCATTTCAGAAGGACATCCGCTTGGCCGCGACCTGGAGATCGATCTCTTGGTTCCGCGTCCGCTTCCCGAAACCTTCCGCCTCGACGCCATCCCCGTCCGGATCGTGCCCGAATTCAGCAGGCCGCGTCTCCCGCAATTCTGGGTGCAGGCGCAGTTGCCCTGGCATGTACCGGGAGGATTGCTGAGCTTCTGCAACCTTGCTCCCATCGCACTGAGGCGCCAGATCGCGTGCATCCACGATTTGCACACCAGGCTCATGCCATCGAGCTACGGGCGGGGTTTCCGATGGGCGCACCGCCTTATCCTGCCGGCGCTCGGCAGGCGGGCCGCCCGCATCACCACCGTCTCGCAGCTCTCGCGCAGCCATCTGGTGGAGTTCGGCATCGCGCCGGACGAAAACATCGTCGTCACCTACAATGGCAGCGACCATGCGAAGAGATGGGATGCAACGAGATCGTCCCTGACGGTCGACCGCGGTAGACCGTATGTCCTCTGCCTCGGAAGACGGGACCAGGAGTACAAAAACATGGCACTTCTCGCCAGGCTGGCCCCGCTCCTCGACGAGATGGGTCTCGATCTCTGGATGCCAGGCGATGTCGACGAGAAGACGATCCTGCGATACCTCCCGGAAATGCCCGCGAACATAGTCTTCCTCGGATGGATAGGGGACGACGACTTCAAGAAGGCTCTCGAAGGCGCCCTATGCTTTCTGTTTCCGTCACGCATCGAGGGATTTGGGCTGCCAGCCGTCGAGGCGATGGCCTCGGGCTGCCCGGTCGTGGCCTCGACCTCGCCCTGTCTGCCCGAGATCTGTGGGGATTCGGCTCTCTATGCTGATCCCGACGACGTCCAATCGTGGGCCGAGACCGTCCGCCTGCTGATGATCACCCGGGATTTGCGGGAGCGGCTGGTCGCCAAGGGATATGCCAGGGCCAGCAGTTATTCCTGGCGATGGATCGCATGGAAATACCTCGAGCTCATGACTCACGTCGACGCCGACTTCGGGGAATTCGGCGGTTAACCGGGCTGGCAGGGACCGACGTTGCCGGGATATTCGAAGCGGCGAGACCGGGCGGTCCGTTATGCATACGCGGGAGTGGAATTATAGCTGGAGCGGCATGGCACTCTGTCAGATCGCAGCATGGAGAGGGCAAGATGAACGAACGGATCGATCCGCGCGGATTACGCGCCCCGGGCGGACTGGCGTCCGCCGGCACGCTGCTCTTCGACAACTCGCTGTCGATCCTGAACAGGACCGGGGCCTATCACATCGCCAAGGACCTGACCCGGGAATTCGTCCCGGTCGGGGCGGGGATCCGGTATTGGCGGCTGGGTTCCTTCGCCCCCGAGGGTCTGGTCCGCAAGATTGTCGCCCGGCTGATGATGCTGGAAATCAACTGGCTCCGGGACAGAGAAATGTTCCTGATCCGTGACAAGGTCGGCGAACGTGGCATCCGGCTGTTCCTAGATCCGCTCTACGTCCTGAGGTCACGCCTGACGGACAACGACATTGTCCTTTGCCACGATGTCGGCCCGCTGACGCATGGCGACCTCTATGACGAACGGACCTGCGCCAATTACCGGCTTGCATACGAGAAAATCCGGCGCGTCGGGCCCGGCGTCGTTTTCGTCAGCGATTTTTCCGCCAACAACTTCGAGATCCTTTTCGGGTCCGGTTTCCGATTCCTGAAGACAATCCCGCTCTATTTGCGCGCTGAACTGTTCGACGGCCCGGCAGAGGCGGCCCCCGGGGTGGACGGTCCGTTCTTTCTCACGGTCGGCGCGTTCGAAACCCGCAAGAACCAGGTCGCCGCCCTGAAGGCATATCGAGGTGGCGGATTTCATGGCCAGGGTGTCGGATATGTGCTGTGCGGATCGCGCGGCGACGGCTACGCGGAGATTGCGGAACTTGCGGGGACCGTTCCGGGCGTGAAGCTCATGGGATACGTTCCCGACGCACAGTTGCGCTGGCTCTACGGCAATGCCGAGGCATTCGTATTGCCAAGCCTTCTCGAAGGTTTCGGCATGCCGGCACTGGAGGCCGCCTATATGGGACTGCTGCCGATAGTGTCCACCGGCAGCGCACTGGTGGAGGCCGTCGGGGGCGTGTGCTCACAGGTGCAGCCGGATAATCCCGCCGCGATCGCGCAAGCGATGGGGACAGCGCTTTCGCGAAGCGCCGCGGAGAAGGCGCAAACAAGCCGCTTGCTGCGCGATACCGCGTCAGCTGCAACCAAAGTTCGGTTCCTGCAGCAATGGAGGGAACTGCTGGCCGCGGCCGCAATTCCAGGAAAGATGTGAACGGTTTTTCCGTCGGAATTGCGGCTAAGCGACCGGATGAAGCGCTTCGCCATTCCCAATGAAACCCAAATTGCGTCACCGATCCGGGAAGCGTTCGCAACAGCACCGGCAATCATGCCGGAGCAACTGCATTGCGGAAGAGTCGACCGGCATTCACGATTTCGTCGAACAAGGGATGGCTGGTCACGAACACTCCGGCCAGCCAGCCGGCCGCTGCAAGACACCCAGCGAATATCGCCTGTCCAAGCGATAGGTCGAAGCTGAAGCCGCCGGCAACGACCATGCCCAGTGGGCCGAGTGCGGTCAACGCGGCAACGACGCCGCTCTTTCGGACGGCGACAGCGATTTCGTCCCACCGCAGCGAAAGCCTGCGACGCACGAAGCTCAAGGATACAAATGCCTGGAACGGCACAATGAACATCAGGCTCAATGCCGCGCCCATGAGGCCGGCAACCAAGACCGCACTCGTCATGACGACTGCTGAGACAGGAATGACGATCAGCGACCTTACGAACATGTCCCTGATCGAACCCATCGCCATCATCACCGGGTGGTTCAGCTCGAAGCTGAAGGTGAAAAGAGACGCCAGCGCGATGACTTGCACCAGCGGTGCGACTGCCCGCCATTGGTGGCCGAGCACGATGTCCACGACAGGATAGGACAGCGCGACGAGGGCCAGCAGCGCGGGCCAGTGAAGTCCGGTGATGATTTCGATGGCATGCAGATAGGATCGTTTGAGATCCGCGCCCTGCCTGGCCGAGGCGGAAAAGGCGGGAAGCACGACCGTCATGGCTCCGCCGAGGATCAGTTTGTCGGGTATCTGGCACACCGTCAGTCCGCGGCTGAGGAGCGCCGCCGCATGTGGCGACAGGACACGGCCCAACAACAGGAGGGGCAAGGCCTCATATGCCCTGTAGAGAAACACGATCGCGCCATTGTAGCCGCCGAAAGCAACTATCCCGCGCCATTGCTTGAATGTCGGCCTGAACATCCAGAAATCCGGGCGCAGCGTGAGGCCCAGCACGCCGGTGACCGTGCTGCTCGCCAGCCAGGCCCAGGCAAAGCTCATGTAGCTGAACCCCGTCAGCGCCAGCGCGATGGTCGCCACGCCCCCCGTCGCCGCCCCGGCAACGTTGATCATGGCGACCTTTCCGAATGCCATTTCACGGCGCATCAGGGTAACGACTTGGATGGAGATCAGCTCGACGAACAGGCATACGGATACCAGCCGGAGATAGGGGGCCAGCTTTTGTTCGTGGAAGGAGGACGCGAGTGCCGGAGCGGCCGTAACCAGAAAGGCTGCAATTGCGGCTGTGAGGGCGAGCATCAAGCTGAAAGTCCCGCGGATGTCCTCCCTGCTCAGGACCGGGCGCTGGATCATGAAACTCGAGCTGGCGAATTCCCGCGCCGACAGTGCGATGCCGAGGATTGCCAGAGCTGATCACCGAAATGCCGATTTCCTCGGGGGTCAGGATGCGGGAAACGGCCGCGATGGTGAGAAAGTTCAGGCCGATCACGATGTAACGATCGCCCGTGCTCAGCAGAAGTGCGCGTTTGACGCTCATGATGGTCCCGGGTGCCGGCTGCTAGTGAGCAAGCGCCGACGTTGACGTCTGGGTCCGCCCACCGTTCCCGAGGCAGAAAAACATAGGCCGGCGGTTCGAAGTAGAAGCGAAAAGGAAGTAGGGCGGTCCCACATTCGGTTGAGACCGAAGGGGCGCCTCAACCCGCTTCTCCGATGGCAAACACTGCATCCGGAGAAAGTCTCGAAAGCGGTCGCCCTTTACTCAGTAGCGTCGCCGCGCATAGCGGCCGAAAGGCTACGAACCGCATTCGAAAGACGTAGCCGGATGAGGTGCGGGCTCCCAATATAGACAGATTGTTGCGATCGGCGACGAGGGTAGTGTTGCAGCCTCGTGAAAACCGAGTGACTGAAATGTTGAGATGTGCGTTGATCGGAGCGGCCTGTCTGCTTGCCATGGCTTCGTCGGCCTCCGGCGACATCCTTTGGGGGGCCAATGGCCACCCGATTACGGCGTATCCGGGCATTTCGATCGAGCGCCAGTTCGACTACCTCGAAGACTTGGGGATGAAGTCCTACCGCGTGAACATTTCCGACCTTCCTTCGGCGGACAGGCTGGCGGAACTCGTGGCGGAGGGCAAGAAGCACGCCATCGAGGTGCTGCCCGTGATCACCCCCGGCAATATCGATCTTGATAAAGACAACACCGACGAGCTCTACGGCAAGGCACGCGCTCTGGCAGTCGCATTCGGATCCCGGTTCAAGGATGACATCCGCACCTGGGAACTTGGCAACGAGATGGAGAACTATGCCATCATCAAACCATGCGAGAAGCGCGACGATGGCACCACTTACCCTTGCGAATGGGGTCTGGCGGGCGGCACCGGAGTGCTGGACTACTTCGGCCCGCGCTGGGCCAAGGTCAGCGCCGTCTTGAAAGGATTGTCCGACGGCATAAGCGAAGTCGACCCGGGCGTCCGCAAGGCCGTCGGCACCGCGGGGTGGGGTCACACCGGGGCATTCGAACGAATGAAACGGGACGGCATCAAATGGGACATTTCGATCTGGCATATGTATGGCCAGGATCCGGAGCCTGCCTTCAAGGTGCTCGCCAGCTATGGGAAGCCGATCTGGGTCACCGAATTCAACAATCCCTATGGAAGCCGGCAGAGTGAAAGACAGCAGGCCGAAGGGTTACTGCGGGCCATGCTGCGCCTCCGCCAGCTGCAGGCCAAATACAATGTGGAAGCCGCCCATATCTATGAGCTTCTGGATGAAACCTATTGGGCGCCCGACTTCGAAGCATCGATGGGATTGGTCCGGCTTGTCGGCTCCGCGGACCGCGGCTGGAGCCCGGCAGGACCCAAGGCCGCATACATTGCGGTGAGGGACTTAATTCGCGGACCACAGCCGCTGCCGAGGCCGCAGCGCCGTTGCGATTTTGCAGACAGCGACAAGATCGAGACCGTTACGATGCGCCAGGCAAGTTTCGCCCATTGCTTAATACTGGGGCGCAAAGCAACCGATGAAGATCTCGAACGGTGGTCCGCAGCCCTGGCCGACGGCTCGGCCGACGTTCCCAAAATGATGATTGAACTGATGCACTCCAGGGAATTCTTGAGGAAGTATTCCACCATCGGCCTGAGCGACCGTACCTATGTCGGCTTCCTCTACCAGCTGCTCATGGACAGGGGCGGGGACGGGTATGGGCTGGACGTCTATTCCAAACAACTGAGGGACGGCTCGATGTCGAGGGATTCCATCGCTCGCGGCATGATCACCTCCAGCGAATTCACCGACAAGTATTCCGTCCACCTCGCCGCGAACGCGAAAACGGCGCCTGCCGCCAAAATGGCAAACTAGCCTGCGGCCGAATAGAGGTCTGGACCGTCATGGATCTGCGCATCTGTGGTCTCGCATTTTGCCTGCTGGCTGCGACGACCTTGGTCGGCCATGCCTGCGAAGCGCCCATGGCCGCCCATATCCAGCAGCCGTTCCCTCTGCGCGTGGAGCCCGGCAAACGATATCTGGAAGATGCTGTCGGCTGTGCCTTTCTGATCAATGGCGACGCCGCGTGGTCGCTGATCGCCGATTTGACGCGCGAGGACGCGGATATCTATCTTCGTGACAGGCGGGCACGCGGGTTCAACACGGTGCTGATCAACCTTGTCGAGCATCGTTTTGCCCGCAACGCTCCCGCCAATGCCTACGGGGACCGCCCTTTCCTTCGCAATGGCGACTTCAGCGCTCCCAACGAAGCCTATTTCAGGCAAGCCGACTGGGTCTTGCGCCGCGCACGCGATCTCGGTTTCGTGGTGCTGCTCGTCCCCTCCTATCTCGGCTATGGCGGCGGGGACCAGGGCTGGTACCAGGAGATGGCGGCCAGCGGCGAGAGGAGCCTGCGAGCCTACGGCCAATTCGTCGGACAGCGCTATGGCGGCCTCGGAAACATCATCTGGGTCGAGGGCGGCGACTATAACCCGCCGGACAGGAGCCTTGTCAGGGCGGTCGCAGAGGGAATTCGGGAAACCGACCCGGATGCTCTGCAAACCGCCCACAGCGCGCCCCGAAACGGCGGCTCTGGACTACTGGCGGGAAGAACCGTGGCTTTCCGTGAACAATGTCTACACCTACGAACCCGTTCATGCGGCGGCACTTGTCCAGCACGCCTCGGGCGACATGCCTTATTTCCTGATCGAGAGCGCCTACGAAAACGAGTTCGGCGCGGACGCCCATCGCGTGCGGGTGCAGGCCTACCAGGCGCTTCTTTCCGGGGCTTCCGGGCACATCTTCGGCAACAACCCTATTTGGCACTTCGGCGGCCCGGGCCTCTGGCCAGCCGAAATGACCTGGCAGCAGGCGCTCGACAGCCCAGGGGCAAGGAGCATGCAGGTTCTCCATCGATATTTTTCGTCGATCAGATGGTGGGAGCTCGAACCTGATAGGGGAAACGACTTTCTCATCGCAGGACAGGGCAGCTATCACGCCCGAACAATGTCCGCGCGGACCATGGATGGATCGTTCGCACTCATTTACCTTCCCAACGGGAGAGGCATCACCCTCGACCTTGCGAAGCTCGCCGGGCCGCAGGTCTCGGCTCGCTGGGTCGATCCGTCCTCGGGAGCGGGCGAGGCGGCTCCCGGATCACCGTTTGCCACGAATGTCCAGTATTTCGCGCCGCCGAAAGGGGATCACGCCGATTGGATACTGGAACTCCGTTCGCAACCGGTACAAAGCCAATGACCGCCAGGAACGACGCTGCTGACAGCTTTGACAGCCTGGCGAGCGCCGGCGCAATCGCAGCAGCACCCCATCAGCCAAGCGGCCGCCGCACCGGGGTGCGCCGAACGCCTCGAAGAATAACGTTGTTCGGGCTCTTCGGCTCCGGCAATTTCGGCAATGAAGGTTCGCTCGAAGCCATGGTCGGGTTTCTGAGGAGAGAGAGACCCGAGGCGGAACTGTCATGTGTCTGCGGCGAACCCGACGTGGTCAAACAGACATTCGCGATCGAGACTTCGCCGATTCGCCGGAATGGCCCGGCGACGGGCCTGTCCGGAAGTATTAACCGCCTCCTCCTGAAAATCCCCGGAAAACTTGCCGATTTCACGCAGACCGTCCGCCGCATCCGCAAGTCTGACGTGATGATCTTCCCGGGCACCGGAATCCTGGACGATTTCGGGGAAAGGCCGGCAGGCATGCCGTACGACATCTTCAAATGGTGCCTCGCCGCTCGCCTCGTCGGGACGCGCATTGCCTTTGTCAGCATCGGGGCCGGCCCGATCAGGAACAGACTAAGCCGCTTTTTTATGACGTCGGCGGCCCGCCTGGCTCAGTACCGGTCCTACCGCGATCTGCAATCCAGGGAATTTATGGAAAGTGTCGGCTTCGACACCCGTGGAGACGCGGTCTATCCAGACCTCGCCTTCAGCCTGCCCGCGCCAATTCCGTCTCCCCAGATACGGCCGGAGCCGCTGAGGGTGGGTGTCGGCGTCATGGCATACCGCGGCTGGTACGGCTTTGCCGAGGGCGGCCAGTCGATCCTTTCCGGGTACATCGGCAAACTGACGCATTTCGTCGTCCACCTCCTCGACAGCGGCCATGACGTCCGGCTTCTAATAGGTGACGAAGAAGACAGCGTCGCCGTCGACGCGCTCCGGGCGGCCGTGAACGACCTTCGGCCCGGCTCAAGACTGGAGCACGAACAGGTCCATTCGCTGGGAGACGTCATGGGGCAGATGGCGCTTACCGACATCGTCGTCGCCACGCGCTTCCACAACATCGTCTGCGCATTGATGATGCGCAGGCCGACCATCTCGCTGAGTTACGCGAAGAAGAACGATGTGCTGATGGAAGAAATGGGCCTGGGCGAGTACTGCCACCATGTCGAGACTTTCACTGTCGAAACGCTGATCGCGCAGTTTTCGCAGCTGAGGGCGGCCAGGGATAAACACGAACAGACAATCGACGGGCGGCTGGTCGAGTTCAGGAAGCAGGTCGATAGGCAAGGCGCCTGCCTTCTTTCCAGCGTGATCGGTTGAAGCGCATGGTGTCGCCCCCACGGCGTCTCCAGGCAATGCGTAACCGGTATTCATCCGAAAGTTGCGGACCAGGAGTAGGGCTACATCCATCGTCTGAAGGTCAAGGATGACGTCGAAATGCTAGCCTGTTGCGGTCTCACTCGTGCGAACAGCATCATCGATGGAACAATGCTGAAGAAGCCCAAGAGAGTGTCGGCGAGCTTGGCGATCCGCATCCATCGGAGTTCTGATTGATGGCCAGCGTCGACATTGTCATCCCTTGCTACAATTACGCGCACTTCCTGCCGCAATGCGTTCAAAGCGTTCTTGTCGAGGGGGTCGAGGATGCCAGGATCGTCATCATCGACAACGCCTCCACCGACAACAGCGTCGAGGTGGCGCACCGGCTGGCGGCGACGGATGACAGGATCGAGGTCATTTGCCATCAGGTGAATGTCGGTTCCCACGCCTCGTTCAATGAAGGCGTGGATTTGGCCCGTGCCGATTACTTCATGATCCTCTGTGCCGATGATTTGCTTATGCCGGGAGCCCTTCGCCTTGGGATGACGCTCCTCGACCGTTTCCAGGAGGTATCGTTCGTGCTGGGCAAGCACATCGCGCCATGGGTAGGGAACGACTTTCCTGCCCTGCCTGCGCACGCCGACGGCTGGACCCTGACGGATGGGGATCGCTTGATCGAGACGTGCTGCCGGAAGATGAAATTCAACCTGACTGCCCATGCAATGCTAGTGCGGACATCCATACAAAAAACGGTCGGCCATTATCGGCCGTCCGTGCCGCTTCTCGACGACCTGGAGATGGCGCTGCGCCTGGCCCGCCACGGATCGGTTGCGGAGCTGTCCGTGCCGCTGGCGATAACACGCGAGCACACGACCAACATCTCTCAGGTCATGTGGCACGACGCGCTCCGCAGATTGCAGGAATATGAAACTGTCTTGAGGAGCTTCTTTGCTCACGAGGGCGGCGCCATGCCCAACGCCTCAATGCTTCATCGCACGGTTCGGCGCCATTTGGCGGGGGCTGCCTATTGGTCGGCAGTATCGCATCTGATGCGGGGCAAGCGCACGGCCGGTGCCGAACTTTTAAAGTTCGGCCGGAGGCTGGATCCCGGCTCCATGCTTTTACCGCCCATCGGTCATCTGTTCAGAACGGACGGCTCCCTCAAACGGGCAAGACAGGTCATTTTAGAGGTTCTCGGGAGCACGCGCCCTTAGCCGTATTTTCAGCGTTTTGCAAAGCATCGATCGGATACCAGATGTCGGCTCTAACCATAACTTCGCCGATTGCCGAACAAAACCGGAGCCCGAAAACCACCGGGAAGGCAGCAGTAGTTCTGATCACCGACCAGAACTATTTTCTTCCGACTTTTGCAACGGCATTATCCGCCGACACCCATACCGGAAGCGGCACACCTATCTGTCTGTTCGTCGTCAATGCGGAACAGGCATGGTTGCAGCAATTCGCCGCGGCTGTTTGCGGGACGAAGATTTCAATCAGCGCGGCTAACATCCCGCAACTGGCAGAACTCTCCCGATTTCATCGCGACGTCGTTCCCCCAATCGCGCTGGCGCGGTTATGGATCGGTTCACTGTTGGAAGAGGATATCGGACGTTTTCTGTATATCGACGGCGACACCATGGTGGACGACGAGCTTGACAGCCTATTGGCAATTTCGCCGCCCGAATACGGTCTAATGGCGGTGCCCGATTTCATGAGAATATACATTGACGAGCTAAGTTGGTCTAAGCGAAGAGACATAGACCATCTTAGAGGTTTGGGATGTAAACCGACTGCATATTTCAATTCCGGCGTAATATACGCCTCGAAAAACGCATGGAATTCAATCGCATCGTCGGCTATCGGGTTTCTGCGTGAGCATCCGGAACGCTGCGTCGCGTCCGATCAAAGCGCCCTTAATCACGCCGCCCGGGGAAACGTCGACTTTCTGCCTCTTCGCTACAACTATCAGAGCGAATATATGATGGCGTTGGACCCCCGCGAACTAGGTATCAAACCGACGATCTGGCACTTCGTCGGCGCGCCCAAACCCTGGGACGTCTCCGACTGGCCCTGGGGTGAGTATTTCAACAAATTCTATCGCCAGGCAGAGTTGCGGCTGCGAAACTGCGATGTCACGCTTCCGGTCCCCCCAAAGGCGCAGATAGCCGCGGGTCTCTCCCACAGGGAGCGCAGCAGATTTCGCATGAAGTGGTTGTACCCTTGGCGGAGATACACACGCAGGCGGAAGATACTGTCCTTGCTTTCGCAGTGATTGAGGCGGGAGGCCGAATGGACCGCGCCTCGACAGGACGTTCGCGCAGCGATGGGTCAAGGTGGATGCCGCCGACGCATTGAGGCGGCTCCCTTGCTGATCGCAAGAGCCGATGAATAGGCTGACGGAGGTAGGGCAATACGGCAAACGGATAGTGTGCTCAACCTTGTCGCCGTCTTCTACTCCCATTGCTTCGCTTGCCGGTCAGGCATCGTTTCCCGAAAGTCAGGCATCGCCAACCGCGTCCGGATCAGGACATTGCTGCGGATAGCCAGCCTGGAAATTGACATGCGCGTGGATGCGCCGGGAACCAGCCGTATGAAGAAAACGCAGGGCTGCGGCCGGCTCGGGCGGGCCTGACGACAGATGGAGCTCTCGCCTGTCGGTTTGATCGTCTGCGCCGCAGTTCTGCTGACGGCGATTTATTACCGGGCGCCTTTGATCGTAGGCCTTATCGCATCGCTGGCTTTCGGTTCGACAGCCTTGATGATGCTCAGTTCGCTGGGCGGGTCGTCGCCGCTAATCTATACCTTCTTCGGCGCCCTCATGTTGACGGGGGTCGCCGCCAGGAGGCGGATCTGGCAGGACCTTGGCAATGTGTTCGGCAAGATCCGGGCCATCTGGGTGCTCTCTGGCCTCATGTTTTATGCCGTGGCCGGCGCGTGGCTTTTCCCGCGTCTGTTTGCAGGACAGACCAGCGCTTTCGTCCAGTCCAAGACGCGCCACGGTGTCGTCATAGAGGCCTCACTCGAGCCGGTCTCGTCCAACATCTCGCAAACCGGATATTTCATTCTTGGCGGCCTCATCGTCATCGCCCTCTGTATCCTGCTCCTGAACAAGAACAGGATGGACGAGATCCGTCGAGGTTTCTTCATCTGGTGCGTACTCCACGTCACCATGGGAATGCTCGATGTGGTGGGCAAGGTCGCGGGAACGGGGGACCTTCTGCAGGTGATCCGGACTGCCAGCTACGCGATGCTCACAGACCAGGTCCAGGCTGGCTTCTTCCGCATTGCCGGAGCCTATTCCGAAGCGTCGGCCTTCGGCGCCGTCTCCCTGGCGTGCTTGTCGTTCTGCTATGTCTACTGGCGCAAGACAGGCTCCCGGCTGGCCCGCTGGCTGTCTGGGATACTGCTGGTCCTGCTGCTTCTTTGTACGTCGTCGACAGCCTATGTCGGCTTGGCCGTGCTGAGCGTTCCCGTTGCTTTTTCCCTTGCTCGTTCATTTCTGGCCGGTCGCGTCACTGCTGACGAAATCCTGATCGTCACCCTGCTAACGGCCGGGGTCTGCGCGGTAATGGCAATCATCCTCTACAACGAACGAATCCTCGATCCGGTAATTGAGCTCATCGACTCGACCGTCATCAACAAGGGCAGCACAGACTCCGGCCATGAACGGGCTTACTGGAATATCAAGAGCCTCCAGTCCTTTGCCGACACCAGTGGCCTGGGCGTCGGGTTCGGCAGCTCGCGCGCTTCCAGTTGGCCGATTGCCGTGATCTCGCAACTCGGTTTAGTCGGCAGTCTGATGATGGCGACGCTTCTGGCCGTGGTGATCCGCGGGCTTGGAGGATTGAGGTCTTACGTTGATGGCGAAACCGAAGCGGTGGTCTCCTCCGTCCGGGCATGCGCCTTGGCTGGCATGGTTGCCGCGTCCATTTCGGGCGGGACCGCGGACCCGGGCATCGTTTTCTTCGTCGCTCTTGCCGTCGTCGTCGCCACCAGGGTCAGCGCCCGCAGGAACAGGCATGTCTTCGCGCGGCAGTCGCACGGATACCAGAAATCCCCAGAATTGATCGACGACCCAGCTGCCGCCAGGCGCGGGACGACATCCGTGCAGTGGCCGGCGTCCAACTGGGAGGATCCCATCGACCGCGAATTCATCAGCCTGTCGGACATTACATGCTTCCTGAGGCTGTACACGCGCTCCATCGTAGGTTGCTTGGCCGTGGGCATCCTTGCCGCGGGCTTCTATGTCGTCACCACTGACCGAATCTACAGGGCGAGCACCCAAATTCTTATCGAGCCGAACCTTTCCAAGCTCCTCCAGCAGCAGTCGGGCGAAGGAAACCCGTCCCTGGATAGGGCGCAGATCGAAAGTCGGATCGCTCTCATGAGGTCGGAAAAGACGGCTATGATGGTTATAGACCGCCTCAACCTGCGGGACGACGCGACGTTCAATCAGCCGCAAAGTCTTACCTTGGCCGAACGATTTGACCAATTCGGCGCGCTCGTCCTGCAAACGCTAGGCTTCCGAACAGGTGAAGATGCCGTCGCGTCCAAAGGCAAAAGAAAACCGGCTTGGGACGGCGGTGACAGCACAAAATCCGAGGTTGCGGAATTTGAGCGCAGCCGCCGTACGATGCAGGCTTTTCAGAGCGGACTGGACATGCGTCGGGTGGGTGGCTCTTACGCGATCGAAATCTCTTTTAGCTCCCGTGATCCCGAACTGTCCGCCAGGATAGCCAACGCCACCGCGAATGCCCTCGTGCTCGAGCAACTGGGGACCAAGGGAGCGGTGGCGCATAAGGATGGCGTATGGCTCGACCAGCGTCTGGGGGAGTTGCGGAGCCAAATGAACAATGCCACGCGGATCGCTCAGGAATTCCGCGCCCGGCACGACTACAGCGTCGCCAGACCGGCGAGCGTTGCGCCGGCCGAAGGCAACGGGCCCAATACGCGGGGTTCGGGCGGGGAGACCCAGGAGCGCACGCTCCAAGAACTCGATCTCACCGCGGACATTTACCGCAAGATGTACCGCGACTTCTTGCAGGCCCATACAAGCTCGCTCAACCAGGAGACGTTTCCGATTGCCGACCTGCGGGTCATCACACCCGCCTCGCGACCACTATCGGCCAGCTATCCGCGGCGCGAGCTGGTAGTAGTTTTCGGCGCTCTCTTGGGCATGATGGTCGGGGTGGGCCTGGCCTTCATCCGCAGCATGTTCGACAAGACCATTCGTTCGCCGCGGCAAGTCCGCGAGGAGCTCGGGCTGGAATGCGTTGGCGAGCTGCCGCCGTTCGGCCGGAAAGGGCACAGCGGTCCGATGGAAGAGGTGACAAGCGCTCCATACTCGCCATTCAGCCATAGCCTCAGGCGGGTCAAGACCGCGATCGGCCTCGCCGACACGGACCGTCCGATGAAATGGATCGGCATTACCTCAACGTCGGCTGGCGATGACAAATGCTCGGCGGCAATCAACCTCGCTTCGCTCTATTCGATGTGCGGGCAGCGGGTGTTGCTTGTCGACGCGGACGTCGCCCACCCGGAGCTGGCCAAGCTGCTGTTGGCGGTATCGCCTGCCCCTCGCGGGCGGGCAGCGGGCCTTGTCGCGTCAAACATAGTAGCTGTGCCGAACCGGCAGTTCGACATGCTTCTATGCTCGTCCTCCGACGCCACTGAACTGCTTGTTCCGGGGACGATGCGCACCGTCCTTCAAGGATTGGAATCGTACGATACTGTCATCATAGCTCTTCCGTCATTCACTTCGGGATCCAAATTGGCGGCCAGCTCGGTTCTCGATGGCGTCATCCTGGTCGCCAGATGGGGCAGAACCTCCACGGACGTGCTGAAGGAACTCGTCCGGTCGCTCCATGCGAGCAGGGCGCCGATAACCGGCGTATTGATCACGGGGGCTCCGACACGATCGCGAAAGCATCTGGCTGCCTACGGATTGCCCTCGGCAAGCCGGCCTTTCCTCAGCAGGCTGCCACTCTTGATTGCACGAATCGGCAATGCGGCTAGGAACCCCATTCGTACGGCTTAGGGTTAAGCCCCGGTGCGGGTACTCCTTTTGCCGTTCTTGCGAACAAAGCCCGCTTGCTGAGAGAGTGCCGTGACAAGCAGCAGGCGCCGGCCACCGTATCGGGACGACAGCACGGGAGTTTGCCCTTGGATCCTCTCGGCGGTCGGCTGGAATGGGGGTGTCGATGTGACTGCTTCGCACTCGTTTGGATAAATCTCATAAGAAATACACGAAAAGCGCACAAAATGTCGATTAATGGGATGGCACGCTCAATCGACCGAAGAAGGTCGAAGTTACGAATTATCTTTGCTGTAGCGACCTTTGTTTTTGTCGCTTTGATAGGCGGCGTTGTATTTTACAACAAACTGCCTCAGCCGGCGGATGGGGCGAAGAGTACAAAAATCTGGCACTCATTGACCTGGAGATTACAGCTCTATACGCGCAAGGCATTAGGGGGAGTTCCAGACCTGTCCTGGCGCGAGCTTCTCCAGATGACGAACCCTTCGAGCGGGTTCGTTTTGACGACAACGGTCACGGAAGGGCGCTCCCTAGATGCCGCAGTTAGCAATCCTTTTGTCAGTGCGGAGGATCGGGCCAGCGGCGCCGAAATATTTCAAAGGAACTGCGCGGCCTGCCACGATGGATCGGGAGCACACGCTCCGCTTCTCGATCGGCCACTCAGACACGGCGACAGCGACCTGGCCATTTACAAGGTCGTGCGCGACGGTATTCCCGCCACGTCCATGGCGCCCCACGCTGATCTGTCGTTCGACGACCGTTGGAGGATTGTAGCTTATATCAGATCGCTTCAGGCCAAAACTTCGGCCACGAGCGACGAAATCGCGTTTCACCTTGATGTCAACGTGAAGGGCGACGATCTGCTTGCTCCGAATTCGGGCCAATGGTTGACCTATTCGGGTTCGTTGGACGGTTGGCGCTATTCACCGCTTTCCGAAATCACCAAGGAAAATGTGTCCCGGCTTCGTGCCCGCTGGATTAGCCAGTTCGACACCGACGACCGGCTTGTGGAGGCCACACCGCTCGTCGTAGGCGGAACGCTCTTCACCAGCGTTCCTCCCGCCAGCATCGTTGCCTACGACACAAAATCAGGCAAGGTGATCTGGAAGTACGAACGGCCTTTGCCCGATAACCTGCCCATGTGCTGTGGCCGGGTAAACAGAGGCCTTGCCGTTCTCGGCAACGTGCTCTTTCTGGGCACCTTGGATGGCGTCCTGGTCGCTGTGGACGCCAACCACGGGAAGGAGATCTGGGAAACCGAGGTAGCCAAGGCCTCCGAAGGTTTCACAATGACCGGGGCGCCTCTGATCGCGAACAATGCCGTCGTAGTCGGCGTTGCCGGCGGCGAGTTCGGCATTCGCGGATTTCTGGCGGCTTATGATTCCGCGAGCGGCAAACAACTGTGGAAATTCAATACCATCCCGGGTCCCGGCGAGCCGGGGCACGAGACGTGGAAGAACGACGCCTGGCGAACCGGCGGCGGCCCAACATGGGTGACGGGCAGCTACGACCCTTCCCTTGATCTCTTATACTGGGGCGTGGGCAATCCGAGTCCTGACTACAATGGCGACGTACGCCCCGGCGACAATTTGTACACCAACAGCGTAATCGCGCTGCGCGCGAGTACCGGGAAGCTCGTATGGCACTTCCAGTTCTCGCCACATGATGAGCGGGACTGGGATTCAAATCAGTCCCCTATCCTTGCCGAACTCACGATCAACGGCGTCAACCGCAAGGTGATCTGCTGGGCCAACAGGAATGGATTTTACTATGTGCTCGATAGGGGCACGGGCGAATTCCTGACCGGCGTAAACTTTGTTGAGCAGAACTGGGCCGATGGCCTGGATCACGCGGGGCGGCCGATCTTATCCGCGGGCGCTTCGACGGCGGGACGCCTCATACGGCCAGGCGGCGGTGGAACGAACTGGCAAAATCCGGCCTTCGACCAAGATCAAGGGCTGGTCTTCGTGCCGACCACCGAAGGGGCCTCGATTTTCACGAAGACCGATCCGGACAACGTCCAACGAGGGGTGGAGGGATTGTTTGTTGCAAGCGGGGCAGCGTGGGTCACTCCGCCCGTGCCGGCCGTGCGTGCGCTCGATGCCGCGACCGGCAAGAGGAGGTGGGAATTCCGTTCCCCCACGGCAAAGGACTCAGGTTACAGCGGTCTGCTCGCGACTGCGGGCGGACTTGTCTTCGGCGCCTCCGGAGGGGTGTTGTTCGCGCTCGACTCCGCCACCGGACAAGAGCTTTGGCACATGCCGGTAGGCGGAGAAACAAGGGCAGCTCCGATCTCGTTTGCCGTGGACGGTCGGCAGGTCATAGCGATCGCAGCCGGTCGGGCACTGTTTGCCTTCGGACTGTAGGACCGCCGCGCAGGGTCCCCTGAGGGAACACCCCAAAGGAGAAGGCGCGCACCATCCAAAAGAACTAATCGGCGGCCAGGCTTCGTCCAACAGGGCATTGCGACCGCCTATTGGCGTTCTCGCCCAGCCCTTTCAGCCTCAGTAGGCTCTGCGCGATCAATACCCAGCTTGCGAAGAGATGCGCTATGAAAGTCATGGTAACTGGCCATCAGGGCTACATCGGCTCGGTGATGGTGCCGATGCTGCTCCGCGCGGGGCATTCGGTGACGGGTTACGACAGTGATCTATACCGGCGTTGTACTTTTGCTTCGGGTGGCGAGCGGGCCTTCGTTCCCACCATCCAAAAAGACGTCAGGGACGTGCATGCGCGCGACCTCGAAGGGTTCGATGCGGTCATCCACCTGGCGGCTCTTTCCAACGACCCGCTGTCCGATCTCGATCCGGACATCACCTACGAGATCAACCACAAGGGCAGCGCCCGCTTTGCAAAGGCCGCCAAGGAGGCCGGCGTGTCGCGGTTCCTATTCGCATCATCGTGCAGCAATTACGGACAGGCCGGAGAGGCGATGGTCGACGAAACGGGCGATCTGAACCCCGTCACGCCCTATGGGTGGTCCAAGGTGCTCGCAGAGCGGGATATTTCCGAACTGGCCGACGGCAGCTTCTCGCCCACCCATTTCCGGCCCGCCACGGCCTATGGCCTGTCGCCTCGGCTCCGCTTCGACATCGTGCTGAACAATCTCGTCGCCTGGGCAGTAACGAAAGGGGTGATCCTCCTGAAGTCCGACGGGACACCCTGGCGGCCGATCGTCCACATCGAAGACATTTCCAGGGCATTCATCGCCGGACTCGAAGCACCACGCGAGACAGTCCACAACGAAGCCTTCAATGTGGGATGCACGCAGCACAATTACAGGATCCGCGACATAGCCGAAATCGTCGCCGACGTCGTGCCGGGCTGCCGGCTCGAATTCGCGTCCGACGCCGGACCCGACAAGCGATCCTACCGCGTCAACTTCGACAAGATTGCGCGCACCCTTCCTGCCTTCAAGCCGCAATGGGATGCACGCAGGGGGGCAGAGCAGCTTTACCAGGCCTACCGAAAGTCGAATGTCACTATCGAGGAATTCGAGGGACCGCGCTTCCAGCGTATAGGCCATATCAGGCATCTTCTAGCCAACGGACTTCTGGATGCGTGTATGCGGGTCGCGGAAGCCTCGAGAACACTGGAGGCGGCAGCAGGATAGCCGGGGATGGAGCACGTGAACCCCGCCGCGACCTGCCCGCCGCCGGCCTCCATTGGCGTCGGCCAGGGAATTTACGCCTTGGCCGAACAGCTGTTCCCAATTTGCAGGAGCATCACCGGAGACGGCGTGCGACAGACTCTGGATATCCTGTCACGGCATGTCGATTTGGAGCGGCACGAGGTGCCTACAGGGACGCAGGTGCTCGACTGGACTGTTCCGAGGGAATGGAATATCCGCTCGGCTAGCATCACAGGACCGGACGGGCAGACGGTCGTGGATTTTGCAAGCTCCAACCTGCATGTCGTCAACTACAGCGTGCCCTTCAAGGGCATCCTGCCGCTCGACGAATTGAGAGCTCACATCCATACTCTGCCCGAACAGCCGCAGGTGATCCCCTATCGCACCTCCTATTACGCTCCGGCTTGGGGTTTCTGCATGGCTCACGACTTGCTGGCCCGGATGCCCGACGGTTTCTACCGGGTGGAGATCGATACCGAACTCGAGGACGGCAGCCTGACTTATGGCGAATACCTGCACCGCGGGCGGACGGATCGGGAATTCCTTCTCTCGGCGCACATCTGCCATCCGTCGCTGGCCAACGACAATTGCTCGGGCCTAGCCCTGCTGGCGACTCTTGCAAGAAGCCTGAAGACAAGGCAAACACGCTACAGCTACCGCTTCTTGTTTGCCCCCGCCACGATCGGCTCGATCACGTGGCTGTCCCGCAACGAGGACCGGGTACATCTCATCGACCACGGCCTGGTGCTATCATGCGTGGGCGACGCCGCAAGCCCGACATACAAGCGCAGCCGCCGCGGTGACGCCTTCATCGACCGCGCCATGGCGCACGTGCTCGGGCGGGAAGCCGGGGCTAGGCTGACGGACTTCTCCCCTTACGGCTACGATGAGAGGCAGTATTGTTCGCCAGGCTTCAATCTTCCGGTCGGCATGTTCCAGCGCGGCGTCCACGGCATTTTCCCAGAGTACCACACGTCGGCCGATAATCTCGATTTCATCGGGCCGGAGCACCTGGAGGACTCCTTCCGCATCCTGACGGACGTCATCGACATCGTAGAAGAGGACTGGACTCCGTTGAACCTTTCTCCCAAAGGCGAACCGCAGCTCGGCAGGCGCGGTCTCTACGCAGCCCTGGGAGGGCAGAAGTCTTCGGGGGCAACATCGATATCCTTGCTTTGGGTGCTCAATCTCGCCGACGGCCGGCATTCGCTTCTCGCGATGGCGGAGCGCTCGGGCCTGCCGTTCATGGAACTGGCGACCGCGGCAAGATTGCTGTTGGATCATGGTCTGTTGGCTGAGGCCGCAACTAAGGCGGTTCGCTAGAGCAGTGTGGAACCGTTTCTGTCCCGCGTCACAACTGCGCTAGCAGTTCTTCGGCGTCTTCAATAGCGGCCAGTTCATATCCCTTTCCGATATCGCGGTCGGCATCAAGGGCCAGTTTATCGAAAAGACTGGGTCGTTGTAGCGCACACCCGTTGATGCGTGGGGCGTATAGAACTGCGATATGAGGTAGGAGACCTCGACGTCGTCTGTCAGGGTTTGGAGCCCGTGGGCGAAGCCGGCCGGAATGTAAACCTGCTTCATGGTTTCGGCCGTCAGTTCGAAGCCCAGCCAATCGAAGCGTGTCGGCGAGTTCGGACGCAAGTCCACGACCACATCGAAGATCGCGCCTCGGACACAGGAGACGAGCTTCACCTCTGTGTATGGCTCCTCCTGATAATGCAGCCCTCGGAGGGTTCCTCTTCTGACCGAACGCGCCCTGCTGTGCTGGACAAAGCGCGTCGCCAGCCCGCAATCGGCCATCTCTTTTTCGCAGAAGAGACGGGTGAACGAACCGCGGTCGTCAATCACGGGCGTCGGTTCGATCAGCCAGACACCCTTCAGCTCCGTTTCGGTAAACCGCATGTTGCCCCTGAACCATCGGTGACCGGGCAATGACCGGCGGTCCGATTGTCGGCACGGGGTGTGCGGGCTGGAAGGTCTACCTAAGCCTTAGGCGGCCTCTCCGATTGCGGTATGCCGGGGGACCGCATTACCCATTCGGCGGTCCGCCGGCGTCATCGACGCCTGCCGTTTCCCTATAAGAATTAAGGCGGCCAACGGATTGGCAAATCGAACCCGGGGGCACCCCGTTCTAACCTGCATTGAAACGGAAGCGCTCTCCACGGACGCGCGGCGGTTTCGCCTTCAGGCCATCGCGCGGCCGTTTTTTCGAAGCAACGCGACAGGAGTACGGAATGAATATTCAGGCTGCCGAAATTGTTCCCGACCCTAATACGGCACGCCGGAATGTCGGTTGCAGGCTCTGCGGATCGCGCCTGCGCCACACACTGGTCGACCTTGGCATGTCGCCGCCTTGCGAGAGCTTCCTGCAGGCCGACCAACTCGACCAGATGGAACTCTACTATCCGCTCAACGTCCTAGTCTGCGAGAACTGCTATTTGGCCCAGCTCAAGGAGTATGTGAGCCCCGAGACTATCTTCGGCGAATACGCCTACTTCTCTTCCTTCTCGACCAGCTGGGTGGCCCACGCGAAAGCCTTTTGCGAAGCGATTACGAAGCGACTTGGACTTTGCGCCGACAGCTTTGCGGTGGAACTCGCAAGCAATGACGGTTACCTGCTGCAGCACTTCCTGCCGCTCGGCATTCCGGTGCTCGGTGTCGAGCCGGCAGCCAATGTCGCGCGCGCGGCGGTCGAGAAGGGCGTGCCCACACGGGTCGACTTCTTCGGGGTGCGGCTGGCGCGTCAGATGGTGGCCGAGGGACTGCTCGCCGATCTTATTATTGGCAACAACGTCCTGGCGCAGGTGCCCGATCTCAACGACTTCGTCGCGGGAATGAAAATCTTGCTCAAACCGGAGGGCGTGATCACCCTCGAGTTCCCGCACATTGAACGGCTGATGGCCGAAAACCAATTCGACACCATTTACCACGAGCATTTTTCATATTTCTCACTTCTGACGATCGACCTGATGGCGGCCCGCCACGAGTTGCGGCTGATCGACGTCGAGGAACTGCCCACCCATGGCGGGTCGCTCCGCGTCTATCTCGCCAACGAGGGCAGCAACTGGGTCACCGATGACCGGGTCGCCGAACTCCTCGACAGAGAAAAGCGGCACGGGTTGACGCAAATGACGACCTACACCTCCTTCGGTTACAAGGCGCAACGCGCCAAACGCGATCTCCTGGCGTTTCTGATCTCGGCCAAAAGCGAAGGCAAGAAAATCTGCGGCTACGGCGCGCCCGGCAAGGGCAACACGCTGCTCAATTACTGCGCCATCGGCACTGACTTCCTGGACTTCACGGTCGACCGCAATCCCTACAAGCAGGGCCGTTTCACACCGGGCATGCATATCCCGATCAAACCTATTGAGGCGATCGAACAAGCCAAGCCGGATTACATCTTGATCCTTCCGTGGAACCTGAAGGACGAGATCATCAAGCAGTTGCACCACGTTGCCGCCTGGGGCGCGAAGTTCGTGGTACCGATTCCTTTCGTAATAGTAATTGATCCATCGGAGTTAGCGAGATGAAAGTCGTCCTTTTCTGCGGCGGGCGCGGGACCCGGATACGCGACTATTCCGACAGCATACCGAAGCCGATGATTCCGCTCGGCCACCAGCCGATCCTGCGCCACGTCATGCAATGGTACAGCGATTACGGGCATGACGACTTCGTCCTGTGCCTGGGCTACAAGGCCAACGTCATCAAGGATTTCTTCCTGAACACTCGGCCGCAGACCTTTTCCGACTGCGTGGTCTCTCGGGGTGGCCAGGAGGTGCAACTGCTCGGTGACACGGTCAAGGACTGGAGCATTACCCTGCTCGACACCGGCATCTGGCGCAACATCGGAGAGCGCCTGTGGGCCGCCAGGGATCATGTCAGGAACGAAAAGATGTTCCTGGCCAACTACTCCGACGGCCTGACCAATGTCGACCTTGACGACGTGATTGCGAAGTTTGAGGCCAGCGGCAAGATCGGCTGTTTCCTCGCCGTGCGCGCGCCCCTGACGTACCATTTGGCCGACATCGCGGAAGATGGGCGCGTGCGCGAGTTCCGCACGACCGACACCGCCGAGATATGGATCAATGGCGGCTACTTCGTATTCCGTACCGAAATCTTCGACTATATGCGCGACGGCGAGGAACTCGTACTCGAGCCCTTCAGGCGCCTGATCGACGACAATATGCTCATGGCATATAAGCACGAGGGATTCTGGCGTTCGATGGATACGCTGCGTGATTGGCAGTCGCTCGAAGACATGGTCGAAAAGGGCGACATGCCCTGGAACAGGAAGATCACCGCCGAGAAGAACAGGCGCAACAGGGTCTTGGCCGCATCATGAAGGGGCTTGGCCTCGCTCGTCGCGGGGAGGAACTGTCGATCCTCTGCCTTGGCGCCCATTCGGACGACATAGAGATCGGCGCGGGAGGCACGATACTCGGCCTGATCGCGTCGGGGATGAAACTGGACGTGCACTGGTGCGTGCTGAGCGCGGACGGCCAACGGTCGGCGGAAGCCAGGGCTTCGGCCGCGGCTTTCCTCGAAGGATCGCGCTCGTCCAGGGTCGATATTGCGGATTTCGAAGACAGCTACTTCCCCGCCCATAGCCGATCGATAAAGCAGTGGCTGCTGGATGTGAGATCACGGGTTCATCCCGACGTAGTGTTAACCCACGCAAGGTTTGACGCCCATCAGGACCATAGGGAGGTCAATCAACTGACCTGGAGCGTCTTCCGCGACCACCTTGTGCTCGAATATGAGATCCCAAAATGGGATGGCGACCTTGGCCAGCCCAATGCTTACGTGCCGCTCACGGCCGACGTGTTGGAACGCAAGATCCAACTCCTCCACGAGCACTTCGGGACGCAGCGCTCCAAGGATTGGTTCGATCGCGAGACATTCGTTGGGCTTGCGAGATTGCGCGGAATGGAATGCCGCGCTGCCGACCATTTCGCAGAGGCCTTCACGCTCCGGAAGGCCACAATTTTGTAAAAACAGAGCGGTGGATCATAAAGTGAAAGGGCTTTGAACTCGCTTGAGATCTGCTAGCAAACTCGCCAATCGCACTCGGCGGACAGACTTAAAAAGGCCGCGCGGACGCGACTGTGCAAGCTAGGGCCTTTTGCGATGCGCTCTCAGGGGAATGTGATCAAGGTGAGGAAACTTGCTCCTGGATTTTCGCTCAGCAAGGTTCGGATCGGAACGATCGAGGGCGGAGAATCCGGGTTTTTGGTGTGGAAATCCAACCATCTGGTTGCCGTCCTTACCCAGATCGACGAGGAGGCGTACTCCACGAAAGGCAAATGGTTCCTTGAGACAGGGTTCGGGCTGCTAACCGGGCAGCACAAGAATTTCGACACGATTGAGGAAGCCGTCATATGGGTGGGGAGACACACCTTCCCGCGGCCCCTTCCCGTTGCGGCGGATTGATAGGCGGATCCGAGGGGACAAGCTGGCCCGCGCTTTCCGGCCCGAGTGGCAGTGATGCGTTTGTCAGGTGCGCCCAACTGAGTGAGATCCTGATCCTCAGACGAGCGAGAAGGCGGCGTTCACAGCGTCAAGATGTCGCCGCGAGGCGTGTTTCCAGTTGCCTCTTGGTCGTATTGTTCGCGGTTTGAGAATTCTCTGGGTCCGTAACTGTTTCAACTCGTTCGTCGCCATTGTTGAAGCGGCGGAAGACGACCTGGGAGGGACGGCCTACCAGAAAACGGCTCGTCCCCGACTCGAGGGCCCGCGCATACACTGCTAATGCATCATCGACGGCCTCTATGGTCTTCATGAGGGCCGCGTCGTCGTGGGTGAAGCTGACGACGAGAGACGGCAGGAGCACCCCACGCCTGATCGTTTCCTGCAGGAACAGGGAGCGATATGCCTGCGACGGTTTACCGTTGGGGTCGAGCGTGGCATAGCTCAGGCAGCAGGCACGGCCGACGACCTTGAAGTGACCATCCACGCCACGCCGTTTGGCGGCCTCTTCGATCCCTTCCCTTAATTTCGTTCCCTGACGATACAGGTGTTCGACGACCGGCTCGCTCTGGTAAGTCCGCATGGTCGCGATCGCCGCCGCAAGCGCATGGGTCTCCGCGCCGTGCGTGGTGGACAGCAGAAACACCCTTGGGCGGTCCGTATGCTCAAGGCCGCCGAGCCGCATGTATTCGCGTTTGCCCGCGAGGGCGGAGACCGAAAAGCCGTTCCCAAGCGCCTTGCCGAATGCCGACAGGTCCGGTTCGATGCCATAGAGCCTCTGCGCCCCGGCCGCATGCCACCTGAACCCGGTGATCATCTCGTCGAGGATGAGCAGCGCGCCCTTTTCCCGACAGAGACCCTGGACTTGATGCAGGAAACCGTCCTTCGGATCGTCGCCGCGGGAAGGCTCGAGGATCAGGGCGGCCAGCTTGCCGGGGTATCTGTCGAACAGGTCCCTTACGGAAGCGATGTCGTTGTATCGGAAAGTGACGGTCAGGTTTCGGGTCGCCTCTGGAATTCCGGCATTCATCGGCGTTGTCCCGATGAACCAATCGTCGGTCGAAAAGAAAGGGTGGTCGGCGCAGCAAGCAACGAGATCGCGGCCCGTGTAGGCGCGGGCAAGGCGGACCGCTCCCGAAGTCGCGTCCGATCCGTCCTTGCAGAACTTCACCATCTCAGCGCCGATGAGCTCCAAGAACGTCTCGGCGCAGCCGACCTCGATTTTGGCGGGCCGCGTGAAATTGGAGCCGCCGTGGAGGGCCGCCTCTACCGCTCTGAGCACGGTCGGGTAGGCATGCCCCAGCCCGACCGAACGGTTGCCCATGCCGTATTCGATGTACTCGTTCCCGTCGACGTCCCAGACATGGCATCCCAAACCACGCTCGATGAAGCCCGGCGCCAGGACGGGATACTGGTCCTCGCCTTTTGCGTATGTATGGCTGCCGCCCGGGATCAGCTCGCGGCCGCGTTCCTGCAGGCGGATGGATTTGCGAAAACGAAGGCTTTGCTCAGACATGCCGACCACTCCGTTCCGGCACGAAGTCTACATGCTCGGCTCAGGATTTCGCGTTCTCCATAAGGTCATCGGTTAGCACTTTGGGGGATAGCGGGCGGGCACGAGCCTAGCTTTGCGCGATGCAACAGCTTTTCAGGGATGGTTAGACCAAGATTATCGCCGCCGATCTGGGGCGGCTCCCAACAAATGATCCACAGAAAACAAAAAACGGCCCGCTGGATTCACCAGGGGCCGTCTTGCCGCTTGCGATCACTCTTCAGTCACAGCTCCGTCCGCGAAGAGGTCGTTGACCTTGTAGGCAACTTCCGTGCGGTTGGTCGCTTTCAGCTTCTTCATGATGTTTCGAATATGGACCTTCACGGTGCTTTCGCGCAGGTTAAGTTCGTAGGCGATGATCTTGTTCGCCTTGCCACGCCGGAGCGCCTGGGCGACCTCAGCCTGCCTGAGCGTGAACATGCCCGTCAGAGGCCGCGTGTCGCAGTTGCCTGAATCAATCAGGTGCCGCATGGACAGGACACTGCTCGCCGGGACGAAGATGCCTCCTGCCGCGGCAAGGTTGATCGCCTCGACGCAAACGTCGATCGCGACCGAGGTCGGAATATAGCCGCGTGCGCCGCATTCGAGAGCCGCCAGTATCTGTGCAAGGTCCTCGGTGTCGGCCAGGATAACAACAGGGACTGACTTGAATTCGGACGAAATATGCCTGATCTCGTCCGCGATGTCATGATCGGTGACCTTCCGGCCGCCAACGTTGAAGAGTATGGCGGCGAGAGGAGGGGCCGATGCCTTCTTCACGTGCCATTCTTCGATCGAACCCATCGCGACAACCGCCATTCCGAGTTCGTGATCCTCAAGGGCCGATCCGAGACATTCGCGATCAAGGGCCCTTCCATCCAGGATAAGGAGGCATTGCCTGCCTGCTTGCTCGTGGACATTCTCCATCCCCCTCAAGGGGATCCCCAACTGATTTGTCGAAGTGTAGTTTTGCGATCCTACTGTAGAACTCATACTAGCACCGCCCTTTCCACAACACAGCTCGCCTTGCGGCGGCTAACCAAAGCCTCCCTCAATCTTTGGAACGTGAAAGTTTGATTCCCAACCCGATAAAGGCCTCAAGCTGGATCACCCAGTTTGGAGCCTTGATCAGTTTTTCTGCTGCCCCTACCCAGAACAACTTTGTCAGTTTATGGTCTGTTTATAAGCAGTCTCTAATCTAAGTTAATTTTCAGTAAATTTTTGGGCCATCGAAAAGACCGGAGCCTCGCTGCGATCCGCCGCACGGATAGGAAGCATCTCCATGGCACGATCCTGATATCCGACGCCCCGAGCTTTGGGTTCGAGCGCTATCTGGTGGATCTGCCATAGCATGTGGAGCGCTTCCCCTTTAGGCGGAAGTAGATTCGCTTGCATCTTCTGACAACGGCACATGTTACCTTCACAAGCTTCGTTGACGGCCTGTGTTGCCAGATCGAACGTCGGGGATACTTGCGCCTGCTGAACGCTTGCGCATCCTGTCCGCGGACAGGATAGGAGGTGTCATTACCGCGCAGTGGCTCCCCTATTGCCTTCGGGCGGCGAACACGCCGTCAGGTCTGTTGCAGTCAAGTTCGATGTCGCGCTCTCGGCAGACTGACCATGGAAGAGGTCATCGGGCTCTTATTGGCGCTGATGAAGACTTGGAGAGGCAGAAGGCGGAGATCACCGGGCGTGTGGCGTTGGCGCCCACTGACGTGCCCGATCTGCATCCCAATATCGCCACTCTCTACCGCAAGCGGGTCGAGCAACTCACGCAAGCGCTCGACGATCACGAGGATGGACGGCCGGCAGCCGAGGCGCTGCGCTCGTTGATCGGAGAGATCGTCCTCACGCCCGGCGACAAGCGCGGTGAGGTCCATGCCGAACTACGCGGCGAATTGTCAGGCATCCTCGAATTCGCCAAACCCGACCAAAATTAAAAAACCTGACGCTGTTATGACAAAGGGGTTGCGGGTCCCCGCAACCAAATACAAAGAGCCCGCCTCGCTGGGGCTCTTTGTATTTGCTGCGAGAGCCGGCGATTTTAACCTGCATCAGGGGCCCGCAACGAGGCAAAGCCGACGCCGCGGGACAAAAAGCAAAACCCTGTCCCCCTAACAAATACAAGAACAGCCCGCCTCGCGCGGGCGTCTTTGTTTTTTGCCCCGCGCTTCTTTCCAACTCGACTCGGCGGGGCTTTGCAGCGATGGTCGCTCGGCGCCCGCGCGCCATACATTCGGCCGCGGCACTGACGTAAGAGGAGTGGAAGATGCGGGAGGCGCTGATCGTATGGGGCGGCTGGGAGGGCCACGAGCCCGAAGCTGGCGCTCGTGTTGTCAAGGCGATGCTCGAGGAAGAAGGCTTTGCCGTGCGTGTCGAGAACACGACCGCGGTCTTCGCCGACCCGGCGATCGCCGAACTCAGCCTTATCGTGCCGATCTACACGATGTCCAAGCTAACCAAGGCGGAAGAAGCCAACCTGACGAAAGCGGTCGAAAACGGCGTCGGCCTTAGTGGCTATCATGGAGGCATGGGCGACGCGTTTCGCGAATCGCCCGACTATCAATTCATGTGCGGCGGGCAATGGGTCGCGCATCCAGGCAACATCATCGACTACAATGTAAAGGTGACGCGGCGCGACGACCCGGTCATGCAAGGCATCGACGATTTCCCCTACCGCTCCGAACAATATTACATG